>NZ_CP032484.1:0-4060 GCF_003600645.1 Yersinia rochesterensis | reverse complement strand
AAGCGCGAAGAGAATCAGCGCCGCCATGCTCGACCACGACCGGACGCTGTCCTCAGCCATGAGCCAGCGCACGAAAGGCATGGTGCGCATGGTGAGCCAGACGTGGCTGACCATCGTGCTGGTCTCCGTCCTGCTGACAGCCTCGGGCGCGGGCATTCTGTGGTGGCAGGGACAGCAGATACTCGACAATTACATGAGCATCCGGGAACAGCAGGATGCGCTGGAGAAGCTGAACGTGAAAACGTGGGGCGTGAGCTTCCAGAGCGACAGCAACGGGCAGTTTCTGGTGCTGCCGAAAGGCGTGAAGGCAGAAACGAGCTGGACGGTGGAGAACGGGAAGCGGAACGCCGTGAAACTGGTACGGGAGTAGAGCAGGATGACGGAGCTGGAAAAACAGTTACTGAGCGCATTAGAGCAGCTACAGCAGGACTACTCGAAAAGGCTGGACGAGTGGGAGAACGCCTTCGCGGAATGGCGGACGATGTCTGGTCTTATGCAACGGGAGAACGCGGCGCTGAGCGAGCACGTCACGGACTTGAGCAGGCAGGTGCAGAGTTTGAGCGAGCAGCTGCGCCGGTTGTCGTGATACTTAACGGTATTGAGGCGCACCGGGAGCAGGAGCGGGCGGTGCAGCATCAGAAAATGCCGGAGCTGAAGCAATCGCAGCGGCAGAAAGGTTTTGATCTTGGAATGTAGCTAATCAATATTTTGGGAAATAAAAAAGGGATGAGTTATGAAGTGTTCTTGGGCTTGCTCAGTGGTTTTGGCTCTGTCGTTTACAGTCGCTGCTGCTGAGAAGAACGACAACGTTACGTCAACAAAACCATCATCGGAAAGGGACTTATATCTTACCTGCAAAGGTTATCAGGTGAAGGGAGCATCTGTAATTAACGTGGAGAAACCTTCTTACCTTGAAGGGACTGGTGAGCAGGTTGAATTTGCAATCATTGCTCCTACTAGTGGTACGACTGATGGACTCAAAGTTTTTTTTGATTCATGGGGTTTTTCTTCTTTTGGATTGATTGAAAGTCATGTGATGCATGAGAGCTGGTCTTTAGTTCATGTCGGGGGACGAGCTTCAGTTAAAGGTGACAAGATTGATTATTCATTTTTTGATAACCAGCCACAGGATGGAGTTAGCTATAAACCCAAAACGCGGGTGTTCCTGTACAGCTGTCTCAACTCGGATAAAAGGCCATCTTGGGTCGAAAGAATATATACACGAACAGGCATCTTTCGAGGGCGCGTAGAAGATTAAAATACGGCATACAGCATGAAAATCTATTGAACACAGTGTCAGTTAATTTTCGTGCATGTCTATGCAGTCGCGGGAAATTTATCAGACGCAGACTGGGCGGTTTACCGGGGGGTTTGCTGCCATTTTTACCCAACTGGCGCCGTAATCGTGCCGAACCCGTCCGGCGCGGTGCGGGCAAGGGATGTTATGGTAAATCAGGTCTTTGTTCTATATGAAATCGAGAGGTGGTAAATAACGTGAAACATCTTATAAAAATGAGAAGTGCATACACCGCATTTTTTTTGCTTACTAGCTACGCTGCCAGTGCAGAGGTTATCTCTGGCCCATTTAAAGATAAAGCTGAGTGTGCTGCCTTTGCAACCTTGGCTGGGTACGATAATCGAATCTCATCAGCTCAAAAGTGGGGGATGTATGAGAGTTCATTGCGGAGTTTTGATGAGATGAGACCTAATCTGCGAGGCACAGTAAGGTTTATTAGTGAATACAATTATGAGATGAATGTTGCTGCGATTAGGGCGACAGATATGGTTATAGCGATAAAAGGAAAGCGCGAAAGTGCTGCTGTGAAGTTGTGGAATCAGAACGCTTGCAGCTCTAAATAAATCACAACAGTTAAGGGTTCCGACAATTTTCTCGATGATAGAGTGCTGGGGTATCTAAAAAGAACAGGTTGGTTCCTTCATGGATAAGAGTCGTTCGCTGGATTCTCTTGAGATAATTGGCTGCAGAGCGTAATCTCTTGCTCTGAAAACGAAAAAACCACCTGGGGAGGTGGTTTTTCGAAGGTTAAGTCAGTTGGGGAACTACTTAACCGTGGTAACAGGGTGTACAAGACCGCTGCCACCAAATTCGTCCTTCCAGTTTAGCCGTAGTCAGTCCTAAACTTCAAGAACTCTGCATCAGTAATCTCTTGTACACCCCTTACCAGTGGCTGCTGCCAATGGCGATAAGTCGTGTCTTTCCGGGTTGGACTCAAGATGATAGTTACCGGATAAGGCGCAGCAGTCGGACTGAACGGGGGGTTCGTGCATACAGTCCAGCTTGGAGCGAACTGCCTACCCGGAACTGAGTGTCAGGCGTGGAATGAGACAAACGCGGCCATAACAGCGGAATGACACCGGTAAACCGAAAGGCAGGAACAGGAGAGCGCACGAGGGAGCTACCAGGGGGAAACGCCTGGGATCTTTATAGTCCTGTCGGGTTTCGCCGCCACTGATTTGAGCGTCAGATTTTATGATACTCGTCAGGGGGGCGGAGCCTATGGAAAAACGGCAACGCCGCAGCCTTTTTCCGGCCCTTCCTGACTCGAGCGCCCTCTTTTTACCTCGTCATTCGTGAGCAGGCAACGCCCGCCGCAGCCTCACGGCAGGAGCGTAGCGACCGAGTGAGCGAGGAGGCGTCATTTCACCGACACCTGCATTTCGCACTTACACCCCGAGGTCACATTTATCCCCTGCCACATGAAGCACTTCCCTGAACCACCACTCCGATTTATCATATTAAGCCAGTATACACTCCGCTAGCGCTACGTGACTGGTTCAGGGCTGCGCCCCGAAACCCGCTAAAAGCCACTGACGCGCCTGCGGCTTGTCCAACGCCGCGCCGACCGGGAAAAGATTTCCCGCCCGTCCCGGCGTTATCAGGAGGCCGGATTGGCAGAAAAACGCAGCAAAATGCTCACGATGTGGGTTACCGAGGATGAGCACCGGCGTCTGCTGGAGCGCTGCGACGGTAAGCAGCTCGCAGCCTGGATGCGGCAGACGTGCCTGGACGAGAAGCCTGCCCGCGCCGGCAAACTTCCCTCAATCTCGCCGGCGCTGCTTCGCCAGCTTGCGGGCATGGGTAACAACCTTAACCAGATTGCCCGACAGGTTAACGCCGGTGGCGGCAGCGGGCACGACCGCGTGCAGGTTGTCGCCGCGCTGATGGCCATCGATGCCGGACTTGAGCGGCTGCGGCATGCCGTACTGGAAAAGGGGGCAGACGATGATCGTTAAGTTTCACCCGCGAGGACGCGGCGGCGGTGCCGGTCCGGTGGATTATCTGCTGGGAAAAGATCGTCAGCGTGACCGCGCCAGCGTCCTTCAGGGGAAACCGGAAGAAGTCCGGGAGCTTATCGACGCCTCACCCTACGCCAAAAAGTACACCTCCGGGGTGCTGTCCTTTGCCGAAGAGGACTTACCGCCCGGTCAGCGTGAAAAGCTGATGGCGAGCTTTGAGCGGGTTCTGATGCCCGGACTCGATAAAGACCAGTACAGCGTGCTGTGGGTTGAGCACCAGGACAAAGGGCGGCTGGAGCTGAATTTCCTGGTACCCAACACGGAGTTGCTGACCGGCAAACGTCTCCAGCCGTATTACGACCGCGCCGACCGTCCGCGCATCGACGCCTGGCAGACCATCGTGAACGGCAGGCTGGGGCTGCACGACCCGAACGCGCCGGAGAACCGGCGGGCGCTGGTCACGCCGTCCGCGCTGCCAAAAACGAAGCTGGAGGCCGCAGAGACGATTACACGCGGTCTGCTTGCCCTTGCCTCATCCGGGGAGCTGAAAACGCGCCATGATGTCACAGAGGCGCTGAAAAGCGGGGGCTTTGAGGTGGTGCGTACCACGAAAAGCAGTATCAGCATTGCCGACCCGGACGGGGGGCGAAACATCCGACTGAAGGGAGCCATCTATGAACAGTCTTTTAACGCTGGCGAAGGACTTAGAGCAGAAATCGAAAGCGCAGCAGCAGACTACCGGCGAGATGCTGAAAGCCGCATTCAGCGAGCACGAGAAGTCTGTAAAAGCGGAACTGAACGA
>NZ_CP032483.1:0-6570 GCF_003600645.1 Yersinia rochesterensis | reverse complement strand
CCGAACCGGCACGGGATATGCGCAGGAAAGAGAGGCGGGTCATGTTCCGGGAGACGGTTGAGAGTAAAGCCCGCTACAGCAACGCGAATGAAGTTGAGCGTAACCGCGAGTTCCTGGCGCTTCAGGACATGCTGCCGGTTACGCTGAGCCGGATGCAGACAGAAGAAACCGGAAAAAATGCCCTGCTGCGCTTTGCGGCAGTAACGGAGGAAGAAGTTGAACTTTCTCAGTAAGACCGCTGTTGTCGTGTCAGCTGTGACGCTGCTTTTCGGGTGTGACAACCGCCCTGATAAGACACTTTCCCCCCCGACGGGCGCAAAATGGGTGGACGTCACTTTCCGGGTGCCAGAGGGGATCACGCTGCAACCTGCCGAACTATTGTACCGTTCGTCGCAGTGTAAATCTGTCCGCTATAACTCGAGCAATGAACCGCATGATGTTCCGGGATATAACGATATTGAACAGCCATTCGGTGCGTCTGATGGTGACAATGTCCGACGTCTGCGGGTTGCTGTTGATGGCGGAGGCCCGTGCCAGTGGGAGCTGAACTCATTGATGGTGAGCTTTAGGATTGCGGACGATGTTCCTCTGGTGAAGGGGAAAGAGGTTATCGATACCAGTTATATCTTTGATTTTGGCGACTACGGCCTCAGTGACGGTTACGGGACCGGGAGGGCCAGAGCGTTCAGCGGGGAGATACTGGAACTTGAAACTGACTTTTTCCCTATGACATACATTAGTCACATGCTTAACAAGACTACGCTGAAACTTTTTGGTGGAGATACTAATTCTGAGAAGTGGAGTCGACGTTATCAACTCAAAAGTACGGAATTTATAATAATAGAACCGATGTTTCATGCCAAAAAAAACGTGTCAATTGAGGCGGATAAAAAACGGGGGGTCGGTATGGTTGTAACCTATCCAGGAGGAGATGAAGAGCATGTTCGGAACGTTAATCCTGATTATCAAAGATTATTGTTGTTGTTGAAATAAATAATCAGCTGAAAGGATCTTCTTGAGATCCTTTTTTATCGAGCGTAATCTCTTGCCTAGTAAACGAAAAAACCCGCCGTAGGCGGGTTGGTTCGGGTTCGTTGAGCTGGTAACTCTTCGAAACCGGGCGGTAACTGGATCTTTTGCGGGAATCAGTCACCAAATCAGTACAAATAGTTTAGCCTCTAAAGGCAGACTTCTTCAAGTACAAAAGTAAATACAGTGTATTTACATTCATCCCGACAGATTCCCGCTAACGACCCAGTTACCAATGGCTACCGCCAGTGGCGTTTTGTCGTGTCTTTCAGGGTTGGACTCAAGTGAACAGTTACCTGAACAGGCGCGGTAGTCGGACTAAACGGGGAGTTCGTGCATATAGTCCAGCTTGGAGCGAACCACCTAACAGGAACCCAGTTGCACGGGTAGGAATGAGAAAACGCCACCACAGAGTAACGGAACGGCGGACTGCAACGGGTAAACCTCAAGGTGGGAACAGGAGAGCGCGCGAGGGAGCGACCCATCGGAAACGGTGGGGATCTTTAAGTCCTGTCGGGTTTCGCCCGTACTGTCAGATTCATGGTTGAGCGTCAGCTCCCACAGATACACCGAAAAAGTGTCTGTTTATGTGAAGTCTGGCAGGAGGGCGAAGCCTATGGAAAAACGGGTTCCCCGCGGCCTTATCCTGTGGCCCTCTTTTCCATCACGCTTATTCTATTGCTGTCTTCCGCAACGCCCGCCGCAGTCTCATGACCGAACGGCAGTGAGCGAATGAGCGAGGAGGCGTCATAGCGACCGGCCCACTATAGGGTGCGGTCACTCTTTATCTTCCCAGAATTCGCCGCCACCATCCTCGCTTTTTGAGGTTTTCCAGTTCGAGCAGAAGGGCTTCGTTTTCTTTTCTGGTTGCAACGGCATTCTCTGCCTCTTTCCTCCGTTGTTCCTGGTCTGTGAGCAGTTGCTGTGTCGTTTCGCGGAGTAACTGCATTTCCTTTCTGAGGATATTGTTATCTTCCTGAATTTCTTGCAGACGTGACAGTATCACTTCTGTATCTTTTTTCCGTAATGATGTGGCTTTTTCAGGCTGTAACCTTGTGTTTACTCTCTGTATCGCTGAAATATCTATATTGCCATAAACCCGGAGTAACTCACTCACCGCGATACACCGTTTACCTTCATACCGAGTAACGCTAACTTTCCCTTCTTTTATATGGGTATACAGGGTTTTCCTACTCAATCCAACGGCTTTAGCACTGTCACTTAAATTGAGGTTTTCTGCCATAGTGTTACCTTGATGTGGTGTTACTTTTTTTTACGTTGTTACCTCATGATAACAGTCTCATTAATATGTTACCCAATATGTCACCTTTTAACCGTGCCATATCTGTATTTTGTCTAACAAATCCATGTGTCGGCAAGGACAAGACTCACCGGGATAAAGGCCTGTGTTTACCCTGTTTTTGGCCCTTCCGTTCTCACACCCCTAGCAAGATTGCATCTTGCATGATTATCTTTTTATATTAATGAGTTACTTCATTTTTATTTTACGGAAATGGCATTTCAGGGTTTAAATAGAGTCTATATGTACTCTGTATAGAGTCGTTTTAGAGTATGGGTAGACTCTATTTGTACTCCGGCCTGATTCTGCGGGTCTGGAGTATAGAGTGCACTCCAGAATATACTCGCCAATAGACTCTATAGTGGGACAGGATATGTTTTGTAGCACCGCCAGCACGCAGTCGGCCCGACAAAACGTCTGCTCAGGGCTGCGCCCCTATACCCGCCAATGGCTACTGACTAACACGCCGGCGTTTTGGGTTTCCTCGGAGCATCACCTCGACGCATGCTCTCGGACACCGCTATGCGCCGAGACGATGCTCCGAGAGCATGCGTCGATAAACCCCTTTACACCTTGGTTTGCATTGGTCGGCTGGACGCCTCCCTATGCACCCCTAAGAACATTATGCTGCTGGACGCTGCTCCATGTTCTCAAGGGCGGCCAAACCGTCCCGCTACGCGTGACCAACCCCTTAGAGCCCCCTCTTTTTACCCTGTTTTTTTCTGGCCGTTCCGCGCCGTCAAAAAGCCAGCATAAAAATCGGCTAAGGGGTTGGTCACGCGTCGGTGTGGGCACCTTATCGAGACGGTTTGGCGGGCTGTGCCCCCAAAAGTAAAATCGCTCATGGGGATTCGCTGGCGTCGGTGGGCCTCGCCTTTCCTTTCGGCTCCCCCAAGAACATGATCCCCTGAACGGGTATCACAATGCGCTAACGCGCTGCGCTTGTTCAAACCGTCCAGCGGTCGCCACATGTGACGCCCTTTTGACGGTTTCGCGGTCCGTTCGGGGTGAAACTGGACTGTGTTGCGTGGAGTGCATAACGATTCACCCTCTTAAAACTCACCAAACGCGTTTTACGAGGTTTTGAGGGGGTAAGACGTCCGGTTTTAAGGGGTAGGGCGTAAAAACGCGCTGAGGGCAGTTTGAGCGGTGCGGGAAACAGATGTTATGGTAAATACTTGTCTTATGCTTACGAAGACGCTAGCTAAGTCTTAATAACCATATAAGTAGAATGGGAATACGAAATAATAAAAGATAAATCCTCCCACGACAGCCAGGCATGTTGCTGAGATACGATGGCCATTTTTGAGCGAAAAGAAAATCGCGATAATCAGGATGGCCAAAATTAAAAAAGCGGGTACCAAAATCATTCCCATAACTATAACTCCATAAAATAAAATACATTATACGGGATTTTTCATGCACGACGTACAGCGGGTGTTATGTTCAATACGAGCTTACATCGACCTTAATGCTTTTACGATCACAGCCATGAGTAACAGTGATGTCAGAGTTAGCATGACCCATGATATTTGGTGACCTACGTATGTTTTACTTAACTTGGCGATAGTCTGTTCTTCGCGAGATGAGAGACTTTTAAGAAATGTTCGGAACGATATGATGTAAATAATGCTGAACACAAACCAAATTAACGGTGTAACAGAGGCTAATTTTTTCCCGCCTATAACCAGTAGAACCAGAGGAATGATAAGGTAAGTTCGGGCTGCCCATGAGTCCATTTTTTTAAGATCTTTTTTGATATCTGCGTCATCGTTTTTTTCTGAATTCATCTTCACTGCATATATCCTTGCGGCCACTATCTACCATCGACGCGAAGTCTACGACTGAAGCCCGCAACGCGGGCTTTTTCATGTGTGGCGCGAAATGACACGCTATGTTCAATCGTCGTCACCGGGCGAGACAAAAAAGGCCAGGCGTAAGAATTCGGGCGTAATCAGGTTATTGAGTGTTTTTGCTCGAACCGTGTTTTTTCAGTAAATCGGCAATGGCTTCGTCTAATAATCGACTTTTTGGAATGCGGGTGTCTTTGGATAACTCATTGAATGGTTGAATCAATTTGTTATCGAGTGAGGATGTAAAGCGTGTTCGGTTTTTCAGGAAAGGCTCAGCCATAAGTCACAATCTGTCATCAGAATTTGGTTTTTGAGTGTAAACAGATGCAATATAGTTAATAACTGGTTTAAGATAGTGCGTTAATAGTGACTATATAGTCACATTTAAAAGTAATATTGCAGTCTTAAACCGACCAACACCAGCGCCGCCTGTTCTCCATATCAGGCGGCTTTTTTTATGGGGATGCGGTTTTATTCAGTGAATTGGGGTTTCCACAGGATCCCTTCTAATTGGTGGTGAAATTTAGGTTAAGTCACGGTTTTGCGTATGATGTGTGAATTAACGTTTTCAAGTGCAAGGGAACAGCATGGCTATCACGGGCGACAACACGTGTATTACAAGCATAAACCCCCAAGGCAAGGTGGTTTATAGCAGCAAAGAACAGCGTAAATACTGGCTGGAATTGCAGTTGGTGGATGAGAGTAATAACCCCGTCACCGGGATGAATGTGACGCTGACGTATCTGCCGCCGAATGGTGGCCTGCGTTTTTGCCCCCCGCCGCCGCCCGGAGGTGTCACCGACAGTGAAGGTGTTGTCAGGTTCGACGACCTGTACTGGGTAGGGGTCAGCGTGAAGACGGAGGCACAGTCCTTGGCTGATGAGATGGAGACGCGTCCGCTGAGTATTAGCCGCAACCCCAACAGCCAGCCGGTGAGTCAAAATACCTTTCGTCGTGAAACACGGGACAAAAATTGGCGTTCAGAGGTGCAGGAAAAAGCTGAAACGGCAGGACACACGCATCACTATGTGACTATAGGGGAACTTTGCGACCGGCTGCCGGAGATCGAGGGCTGGATTGAGCCGGAGCCGCCGAAGTTTCATTTTCCGCCCGGAAAGGCGCTGAAAGGGACGGAAGTCACGCGGGATGCTCTGGAGCAGCGTCACGTTATCGAAATCTGCCCGTTCCGGGCGTGGGTGCTGCCCCTGCACGACACGCAAGATTATGACCTCGCCAACGCGCTGAACCTGGGCATCATGGCCGATCTTGTGTATGCCGCTGAGGTGAAGAACCCGACCATCGATTATTTTTTCCGTCAGAAGTGTCAGGATCTATCCTGCCTCCCGCAGCTTGCGGAATACCCGAATTATTTTCACACGTTGGCGGTGGACGTGCCGTTCCGCGAGCGCTACCAGCCACCTGTCTACATGAATACCGGAGAGGTGGACGCTAGGGAAGGTGATACCCGCCTGTTTACGGTGGAGTGTGCCTCGCACGTTCTGGTTGCCTGGTGCGGTACCGACAGTCTGCTGAATGTCCAGACCGACGTGTCATTCGGGCCGAAACGGTGCCCTGCAGAGCTGGGTGGAATGGGGAATGTGCACGGCGGTTTTCTGGAAGCTTATCAGCTGGCTAAACGGAAATTCGGGGATAAGTTGGATGCGGTTAATAAATCTCTGGAAGAAAGTGGCGGCGCGAAAAAATTATTTGTCTGCGGCCACAGTCTGGGTGGGGCGCTGGCGCTGTTGTACGCCGCCGAAATGAAAGCTTTTAACCCTGTGCTGTACACCTACGGGATGCCACGGACGTTCAGCAGTCTGGCCGCGTATCTGCTGAGAGACATCATCCACTACCGTCACGCCAATGATAATGACACGGTGACACAGATACCGCCGGAGGTGGATCTGGACAGCGAGCTTTACGAGAAACTGGGGTGGCTGGGTGACAAACTGGGCTTTGACTGGGTGACCACGTCGGCAATCGGTCTTTTACCGCGAACCTTCGGGGGAAATGCGGGCGTGGATATGGGGATTACACAGGAAAGAGATCCCTACTGGCATCACGGTAAAACGGTCCTGTTTTTGCGTGCGGAACAGAGTGTCATGAAGTTCGGTGAGCGAAATACTCTGTGGATAGGGGGCGGAACGGTAAGTTACACGGAGAAGGCGGCGATAAAACTGTTTGTGGTGCCGTCCCTGAATGAGGAATGCCTGAAATCCACCGGTGAGCGTCAGGCTGATTTTATACAATGTCTGGCTCCGGGGGAGCTGGAGAAGCGGTTCCCGAAGGGGGAAAATACGGCGTCATCCGGTTGGTTCAGTAAGCCATCAAACCACTCGATGGCGCACCGCTACCTGCCCTATATTCATAATCAGGTGTTAGAGCTGG